>NZ_JHUS01000053.1:0-24305 GCF_000691465.1 Geobacillus sp. CAMR5420 | reverse complement strand
GGCCTGAAGAGTCTTTATCAACGATATGAATCTCTGCGTCAGACTTAATGGAACCGCCGTATACCGAACGGTACGTACGGTGGTGTGAGAGGACGAGGGTTAGTCACCCTCTCCTACTCGATTTTGTTGGCAAGGAACGTATAGTATAATGAAAAAATGGACAAGGAAGCGAAAGACAAGGAGGAAAAACGGTGCACGAAGTCATTCAATCGATGTTTTCCTTTTTGACCAGTTTAGGCTATGTCGGCATCGCTCTCGCCTTGATGGTGGAAGTGATCCCCAGCGAGATCGTGTTGGCTTATGCCGGTTATTTGGTAGCGCGGGGGGATGTCTCATTTGCTGGGGCCGTGGCAGCTGGGACAATAGGCGGCACGGTGGCGCAGTTGTTTTTGTATTGGATGGGCTACTATGGCGGACGGCCGTTTCTAGATCAGTATGGGAAATATGTATTGATCCAGAAAAAACATTTGGATGTGGCGGAACGCTGGTTTGCGAAATTTGGCCCCGGCGTCATTTTCAGCGCCCGGTTTATCCCCGTTGTCCGCCATGCGATTTCGATCCCCGCCGGCATTGCGCGGATGAAGTGGTTGCCGTTTACGATTTACACGGTGTTGGCCATCATCCCATGGTCCATCTTGTTTATTTGGTTGGGAGAGCAGCTTGGCCAACGATGGCGGCAAATTGACGAGATGGCGGCGCCATACGTCCGACCGGCTATTGCAGCGGCGGTGGCGGTGGCGGCGATTTACATCGTTTGGCAACGACGACGCCGCGCTGCAGATGAAAACGAGCGCATGAAATAGTTGCCCGTCCGCATGCTGTCGGCTATATTTATACATGAACCATCTTTTGGCTAAATTTTTATGAAAAATGAGGGACGAACGTGAAACGTTGGATTATCATTGCGTTGCTATTCGCTGTGGGGCTATGGCTTGTGCCATACAGCGTGCCTCTTCTTTTCGCACTTGCGACCGCGCTTTTGCTCGAGCCGTCCATCCGCCGATTGCAAGAAAACTATAAGCTGAAGCGCGCGCACGCCGTCACGGTGATTTTTTCATTGTTCATCATCATTCTTGGGCTTTCCCTTTACTTTCTAGTCGTGATTTTTGTGCAACAAGTGATGGCGCTCTCGCAAAAACTGCCTTATGTGCTAAACGAAGCGACGAAAGTGCTCGACCGCCTCATTCAAACGTGGCAGTCGTATTCCAGCTCCATTCCGCAGGAAATCATCGATTCGCTTGAACGCGGCGTCAATACCGTCGAGCAAATGCTTTTGTCGTTTGCGACCAACTTGACGCAGTCGCTCGTCCATTATATTGCCGCCATTCCGGCGTTTTTGATTCATTTTTTAGTGTATTTGATCGCACTGTTTCTCATTTGCCTCGATTTGCCGCAGCTGAAGCAAGGCATGCGCCGCTATTTGTCCGAACGGACCGAACAGCGGCTTGGGATGGTCGTCGCCCAGCTGAGCAAAGCGGGGATCGGCTTTTTAAAAGCGCAGTTTTTGCTTAGTTTAATTACGTTTTTCCTCGCGCTGGCTGGCCTTTTCGTGTTGGGGGTCGACTATGCGGCGTTGATGGCGCTGGTCATCGTCGTCGTTGATATTTTGCCGATTTTAGGAACGGGTTCCGTGCTTGTTCCGTGGGGGCTCATCAGCATGGCGAACGGCAACAATACGCTTGGCATCGGGCTCATCGTGCTGTTTGTCGTCATCACCGTCGTGCGCCGGATCATTGAGCCGAAAGTGTTTTCCACCAATTTGGGCATTTCCCCGCTCGCCGCGCTCGTCAGCGTCTATCTGGGGTTTCAGCTGCTTGGCTTTATCGGGTTGTTCGTCGGGCCGGTCGTTGTCATTTTGGTTGAGGCGCTTGCCAAAGCCGGAGTCATTAAATGGACGATCAAGCTTTGATTTTTTCGAATAAAGGTCTTTGCGGACGAAGGAGGAAAAACCGGCGAACCGCCGGTTTTTCTGTCTGGACATGGAAAAGAGAGTTTTGGCAAAGCGACGGCTAAAGAAAACCGCCCGCTGAAGGCGCGGCGGTCACTGAGTGGATGTGGACGAATCATTGACGTCGGTGCGCGGCAAAATTAAAATTTCGACACGCCGGTTTTTCATCCGCCCGGCAGCGGTGGCGTTGGAGGCGATCGGCTTGTATTCGCCATACCCTTTGGCGCTGAAATAGCGCGGATCGAGTTGCTTGTTTTCAAGCAGCACTTTCATGAAATTGACGGCGCGCATGACGCTCAGCTCCCAGTTGGAAGCAAATTTCTCATTATGGATCGGCACGTTGTCCGTATGGCCGCTGATGATGATATTGCGCGGCGGGTTCATGACGAGCAAAGCGGAGATTTCCGCCGCAAGACGCCGGTCTTTCATGCGCACTTCGGCGCTGCCGGAGTCGAATAAAATATCATCCAAAATGGTAATCGCGAGCCCTTCGTCCGTCAAGGAAGTCTGCAGTTTTCCCGTCAGCTTGTTGTCGTGGATGTAGCTGTCGATTTTCGCTTTGATTTGCCCTAATTCTTCTTTTTCCTTTCCGTTTACGGCTGGGGAAGGCTGCTTTGCTTGATGCCGTCCTTCTTCGTCTTGGGCCGGTGGAGTGATCGGCTCGATCGGGCTTTGAAAGTCAAGAACACCCGTTCCGCCGGCAAAGGCGGTGCTAAAGGCGCGCGCAATTTCTTGAAACTTCTTTTGGTCGATTTGGCTGCTCGCAAACAAGACGATGAATAGGGCGAGCAATAGCGTCAATAAATCCGCGTACGGAATCAGCCATGCCTCGCTCATATGGTCGTCATGCTTGTTCTTTTTTTTCTTAGCCATTGGCCGTTTCCCCTTGCACCAGCGCTTGGCGCCGCTCGCTTTCCGGCAAGTATGAGGCGAGTTTTTGTTCGATCATGCGCGGGGCTTGTCCTTCCAAAATGGACAGCACCCCTTCAATCATGATGTAGCGCACGCGCGCCTCTTCCTTCGATTTCCGCCGCAGTTTGTTGGCAAACGGATGCCAAAGCACATAGCCGGTGAAAATGCCGAGCATCGTGGCGACAAAAGCGGCGCTGATCGCCTTGCCGAGCTCGGCGATGTTTTCCATATTGCCAAGGGCGGCAATCAGGCCGATGACGGCCCCAAGCACCCCGAGCGTCGGCGCGTACGTGCCTGCTTGGGAAAAAATCGCGGCATTCGCTTCGTGGCGCTCTTCCATGGCAACGATTTCCTCTGTCATGACATCGCGGATGAACTCTTGCGTTTGCCCATCGATTGCCATGCTGAGTCCGTTGCGCAAAAACGGGTCGTCAATGTCGTCCAATTTCGCCTCGAGCGCCAGCAGCCCTTCGCGGCGGGCGATATTCGCCCAATCGACGAACAGCGGAATCAGTTGTTCGACCGTCGGCGTCGTTGATTCCGTGAAAATGACTTTGAAAAGTTTTGGCACTTTTTTAATTTCGTGCGTCGGAAAGGCGATGACGACCGCTGCCGCCGTCCCGACGAGAATGATGAGGATGGCGGCCGGATTGATCAATACAGCAGGCGAAACGCCCTTAAAGTACATGCCCAGCCCGACGGCAATGACGCCAAGGATGATGCCGATGACCGATGTTTTGTCCAAATGAATCCCCCCGCTTTTTCCATACGAACGATCTACGCCATTGGGCGTTTTTATGAAGAAACCATATTTATCATATACTGAATATAGGAGGTTGAAAAGGGAAAAAGGTGTGACATGAGACGCAAAAAGCCGCCCGCTCCATTAGGCTGACGGAAAGGGCAGCTCCGGTGATCATCATATTTTTTTCAGTTTAAACGTGCCGACCATTAAAAACGATAAAATAAGCGCCAAAAACATAAACGATTGCGGCGGGAAGTACGGGATGGCTAAATAACCGAGCGTCATCAGCACCCCGGCGGCGGTGATCGGCAGCCCCGCGAAGTAGCCGTTGTTTTCTGTGATGTTGAAGCGAGCGAGGCGGAAGGCGCCGCAAGCGATGTACAAAACGGTGAATACCGCGCCGGGCGCGCCGAACTCATGGAACAAGCCTTGGTACATCAGCAAGGCGGGAGCGACGCCGAAGGAGACGATGTCGCTCATCGAATCGAGCTGCTTGCCAAGTTCGGATTCAATGTTCATCTTGCGCGCCACAGCGCCGTCAAAGCGATCGACAAACGCTGCTAAAAAAACGAGCAGCACGCTCATATGAAGCTGCCCTTTCAGCGTAGCCAGGACGGAAAAGCCGCCAAGCGACAGGTTTGTCATCGTCAAAATGTTTGCCACGTTTGCTTTCAGCTTTTTTAACGTATAATCTAAATAGTCCGATAAGAACAAGTTTCCCCACTCCTTTTCCAACAGAAAACGCCAAAAGAAAATTCTACTACCATTATACTCATTTTGGCGGTAATATGGAAGGTAGTAACGAATGGCGATGTTGCGCTACTGGAGGGAACGTGCTTGCGAAAATGGCTTTATCGTTTGTTCATCGAGCTGACCAATCACTCGCTTTCTTCAAAGCTGCTCGCTTCGTTTGCCAAATCGCGACTCAGCGGGCTATTGATATCATCGTATGCAAAAATTTATCATATTAACCAAGACGAAATGGAAAAAAGCTTAAAAAATTATAAGACGTTGCAGCAACTGTTCGTCCGCCGGCTGAAGGCTGGGGTGAGGCCGGTCGACGCTGATGAGCATACGGTCGTCAGCCCGGTCGACGCCGTCATTGAAGACATGGGCACGATTCGAGAAAACTGCGAAATGATCGTCAAGGGAAAGCCGTATTCCATTGCAGAAATGCTCGGCAGCGTTGAAGCGGCACAACCGTATGTGAACGGGTTCTTTTTTATTCTGTATTTAAGCCCGAGTCATTATCACCGCATCCACAGCCCAATATCTGGAGTGATCGAAAAGCAGTGGGCGCTCGGCCGCAAGTCGTATCCGGTCAACCGTCTTGGCTTAAAATATGGGCGTCGGCCGCTCGAGAAAAATTACCGCCTCATCACCGAGGTCACAGCCGGCGGCAAGCGCTTGGCGATTGTGAAAATCGGCGCCATGTTCGTCAACAGCATTGAATTGACCCATGAGGGTGAGCAGCTCATCAAAGGAGAGGAAATGGCGTATTTTTCGTTCGGTTCAACGGTCGTCTTGCTGTTTGAACGCGGAAGTTTCGCCCCTGACCCGCGCATTGTTGCGCCCATGCCGATCAAAGTCGGCGAGCGGCTCGGCTATTGGTGCGAGGCGCATGAGCGCTAAGGCTTTCCGAAACAAAAAAAGCCCGAAGGCCTTCGCTTATGAGGACAGCTTAATTTTGTGGGTCAATGAACGGCGCTGGATTTCTTTTTCAATCAACTCGATGAATTCCGGGCTGAGGTTGAGCTCTTTCGCCTTGAAGTACGACTCGATCAACAGCTCGTCGGACAAATGTTTCATCGGGGGCGTCCTCCTTTTTTGGATGGAATATGCCAAACATGTCATACATATAATGGTAGGTTACTTACAATGTACCATGACTTGTGAAAGAGAACAACCGTTCTGTTATCCACAGAAAGTGGTGGATAACATGTGGAAAACATGTTTATAAATCGTAGGAAATGTGATGTTTAGCTTGTGTATAATGTGGGCAACAGTTATCCACAAGATGGAGAGGCGCAAAATTTGTCGAAAATTTTTTCTGTTTATCATTGGCAAACTTTGTTTTGAAACAAACGATCAAATTCGCTATGATGGGAAAAGCAAATGGAAAGGCGGGTGTCCGGCATGCTTCACTACTTTTTGCCAAGCCAGTTTGCCAAGCGTGTGATCGACATTACTCCGGATGAGCTGAAACAAAAAGGGGTCAAAGGGATCATCACCGATCTGGACAATACGCTCGTTGAATGGGATCGGCCGAGCGCCACCCCGGAGCTGGCCGCATGGTTTGATGCGATGAAGCAGGCGGGCATTAAGGTCGTCATCGTATCGAATAATAATAAACAACGCGTGCAGTCGTTTGCTGAGCCGCTTGGCATCCCGTTCATCTTTGAAGCGCGCAAACCGCTGACACGCGCGTTTTTGCAGGCATTAAAGATGATGGAGCTTAAGAAAGAGGAAGTCGTCGTCATCGGCGATCAGTTGCTGACTGATGTACTTGGGGGCAACCGGCTCGGACTGAACACGATTTTAGTCGTCCCGGTCGCCCAGACGGACGGATTATGGACGCGTTTCAATCGAAAAATGGAGCGGAGAATTTTAAAGGTGATGCGCAAAAAAGGGATGATTTACTGGGAGGAATGATCGTGGAGCCACAACTGCGTTGCATCGGCTGCGGAGCGGCCATTCAGTTTGACGATCCGAAAAAGGCGGGCTATGCGCCGAAAAGCGTGTTCGAAAAAGACGAGGAAGAAATCATTTGCCAGCGCTGCTTCCGCTTGAAACATTACAACGAAGTGCAAGACGTGCCGCTTGATGACAGCGATTTTTTAAACATGCTGCACCGCATCGGGGAATCGAAGGCGCTTGTCGTCAACATCGTCGACATTTTCGATTTCAACGGCAGCTGGATTCCTGGCTTGCCGCGGTTTGCGGCCGAGAATCCGATTTTGCTTGTCGGCAACAAGGCGGATTTATTGCCGAGGTCGGTCAAATACCCGAAGCTGCTGCGCTGGATGCGCCGCATGGCTGAAGAGCTCGGGCTCTGTCCGGTTGACGTCTGCCTTGTCAGCGCAGCGAAAGGAATTGGCATGGCGAAGGTGATGGAAGCGATCAATCGCTACCGTGAGGGCGGCGATGTCTACGTCGTCGGCTGCACGAATGTCGGCAAGTCGACGTTCATCAATCGGATCATTGAAGAGGCGACCGGCAAAGGGAATGTGATTACCACGTCATATTTCCCGGGGACGACACTCGATATGATCGAAATTCCGCTTGAGGGTGGAGCGACGCTGTATGATACGCCGGGGATCATCAACCATCACCAAATGGCGCACTTTGTTGATGCGCGCGATTTGAAGATCATTACGCCGAAGCGGGAAATCCATCCGCGCGTTTATCAGCTCAACGAAGGGCAGACGCTCTTTTTCGGAGGCTTGGCCCGCCTCGATTACATCAAAGGCGGGCGCCGCTCGTTCGTCTGCTACATGGCCAATGAGTTGACGGTTCATCGGACGAAGTTGGAAAAAGCCGACTCCCTTTATGCCAATCAGCTTGGCGATTTGCTGTCGCCGCCAAACAAACGCTATGCCGCTGAATTTCCGCCGCTTGTGCCGCGCTCGCTGTCTGTCAAAGAGCGGAAGACGGACATCGTTTTTTCCGGACTCGGCTGGGTGACGTGCAACGACCCGGGTGCCCAGCTCGTCGTCCATGCTCCAAAAGGGGTCGACGTATTTATCCGTCAATCGTTGATTTAATGGAAAGCGGGAGGGGAGAAACGTGGAAAAGGTATACGGGTTGATTGGGTTTCCCGTCGAGCACTCGCTGTCGCCGCTCATGCATAATGATGCATTCGCCCGTTTGGGCATTCCGGCGCGCTATCATTTGTTTTCCGTCGAACCGGGGCAAGTCGGTGCGGCGATCGCTGGCGTGCGGGCGCTCGGCATCGCCGGGGTGAACGTGACGATTCCGCACAAACTGGCGGTCATTCCGTTTTTGGACGAAGTGGACGAACATGCGCGCCGCATCGGGGCGGTCAATACGATCATCAACAATGACGGCCGGCTCGTCGGCTATAATACAGACGGGCTCGGTTATGTCCAAGCGTTGGAAGAGGAAATGAACATCACCTTGGACGGCAAGCGGATTTTGGTGATCGGCGCTGGCGGCGGGGCGCGCGGCATTTACTTTTCGTTGCTGTCGACGGCAGCCGAGCGCATCGATATGGCCAACCGGACGGTGGAAAAAGCGGAGCGGCTCGTCCGCGAAGGGGGGGATGGCCGCTCGGCGTATTTTTCACTCGCCGAGGCCGAAACGCGGCTGGCCGAATACGATATTATCATCAATACCACTTCTGTCGGCATGCATCCGCGTGTCGAGGTGCAGCCGCTTTCTCTTGAACGGCTGCGCCCAGGGGTGATCGTTTCCGATATTATTTACAATCCACTGGAAACAAAATGGCTGAAAGAAGCGAAAGCCCGCGGCGCCCGTGTGCAAAACGGCGTCGGCATGCTCGTATACCAGGGAGCGCTGGCGTTCGAAAAGTGGACCGGCCAATGGCCGGATGTCAACCGGATGAAACAGCTTGTCATCGAAGCGTTAAGGAGGTAACATATGCTAACGGGAAAACAAAAACGGTTTTTGCGGGCGCAAGCCCATCATATCAAGCCGATTTTCCAAGTCGGCAAAGGCGGCGTCACCGAAGAGATGACGAAACAAATTGCCGCAGCGCTGGAGGCGCGCGAACTGTTGAAAGTGAGCGTGTTGCAAAACTGCGAAGAAGACCGCCATGCCGTCGCCGAGCAGCTCGCGGCTGGAACGGGGGCGGAAGTCGTGCAAGTGATCGGCAATACGATCGTCTTATACAAAGAATCGAAGGAGCATAAACAAATCGTTCTGCCTGATTGACAATGGGAGCAGCCACGGCAGGCGGCGGGAGGAAAGAAGATGGGAAAAATCGGGATTTTCGGCGGCACGTTTGATCCGCCTCATTACGGTCATTTGCTCATGGCGAATGAAGTGCTTGACGCCCTTCAGTTGTCAGAAATTTGGTTTCTGCCCAACCGCCTTCCTCCCCATAAGCAGCACGAACAAGTGACCAAAAGCGAAGACCGGCTGCGCATGCTCGAGTTGGCAGTGGCTGGCCATCCGCGCTTTCATATTGAGACGATCGAACTCGAGCGGGAAGGGCCTTCGTATACGTACGATACGATCCGGCAGCTTGTCGCGATGCATCCCAATGACGAGTTTTATTTCATCATCGGCGCCGATATGGTCGAATATTTGCCCCATTGGCACCGCATCGATGAGCTCATCGAGTTGGTGACGTTTGTTGGCGTCAAGCGGCCGGGGTTTTCCATGGAAACGCCGTATCCGGTCATCGAAGTTGAGGCGCCGCAGTTTGCCGTTTCTTCCTCGCTCATCCGCGAGCGGGTGCGGAACGGGCAGACGATTCGCTATCTTGTGCCGGAAGGCGTTAGACTTTATATTGAGGAGAAGGGGCTATATGGAGCGAGAACAGGCGTTACTGATCGTGAAACAACAGCTGACAGAGCAGCGCTACGAGCATACGCTTGGCGTTGTCGAGACCGCTGTTAAGCTCGCCAGGCAATACGGCGCCGACGCGAAAAAGGCGGAACTGGCGGCGATTTTCCACGACTATGCCAAATTCCGTCCGGTCGAGGAAATGAAACAAATCATTTTGGCGCAAAATATGCCCAACGATTTGCTTGCTTACAACAGTGAGCTATGGCATGCGCCCGTTGGCGCCTATTTGGTGCAGACAGAAGTCGGCATCGACGATCCGGAGGTGCTGGATGCCATTCGCTACCATACGTCCGGGAGGGCGGGAATGACGGTGCTTGAAAAAATTATTTATTTGGCCGACTATATTGAACCAGGGCGCCGCTTCCCCGGCGTCGACGACGTACGGCGCTTGGCGGAAGAAGACCTCAACCGGGCGCTTTTGCAGGCGGTGAAAAATACGATCGCGTTTTTGCTTGAGAAGCGCCAGCTCATTTATCCAGATACGATTCATGCGTACAATTCACTCATGCGTGAAGTGAAGGGGGAAGCAAAACGGTGACGGAACAAGAGGCGTTGCAGCTTGTCGTCCGCGCGGCGGATGATAAAAAGGCGGAACAAATTGTCGTCTTGAACATGAAAGGCATTTCGCTTGTCGCCGATTATTTTGTCATTTGCCATGGCAATTCGGACAAACAAGTGCAGGCCATCGCCCGCGAAATTCAAGACCAAGCGGAAGAACACGGCCTAGTGGTGAAGCGGGTTGAAGGATTCCATGAGGCGAAATGGGTGCTTGTCGACTTGGGCGACATCGTTGTGCATGTTTTTGCCAAAGAGGAGCGCGAGTATTACAACCTCGAACGGCTCTGGGGGGACGCCCCGACGGAAGACGTCGCGGCTGTGCTGCAGCCATGACCTATGCTCGTTTCGCCGATTGGTACGATGCGCTCATGGCCGAGGCGCCGTATGATGCATGGCAATCATTTGTCGAGCGGGTTTTCGCCCGATACGCCAAACGGCCGGGACGGCGGGTTGTCGACATCGGCTGCGGGACGGGAGAGCTTGCCATCCGCCTTGCCAAGGCCGGATGGCAAGTATCCGGCGTTGATCTCTCTGAACATATGCTCGCCGTCGCCCAGGCGAAAGCTGAAGCGGCGGGAGTGGAGGTGCCGTTTTTCGAGCAAAACATGGCGGAGCTCGACGGGTTTTCTGATCTGGATGGCGCCTTCCTGTTTTGCGATGCTCTCAACTATTTAACGGATGAAGAGGATGTGAAGCGGACGTTCGCCGCCGTCTCCCGCGCCCTTGGCGGCGGCGGGCTGCTTTTGTTTGATGTCCATTCGGTCTACAAAATGGACGTCCTGTTCCGCGACGCCGTGTTTGCGGACCAGGATGAAGACCTCAGCTACATATGGACATGCCATCCGCTTGATTGGCCGCACAGCGTCGGGCATGAATTAACCTTTTTCGTCCGCCGCGGCGATCTATACGAACGTTTCGACGAATGGCACGAACAGCGTACGTTCGAGCGCGCCGTCTATGAGCGATGGCTCGAATCCGCTGGCTTCGAGGTGCTTGAAGTGACCGCCGATTTCACCGATGCGCCCCCGACCGAGACGGCGGAGCGGTTGTTTTTCGTCGCGCGGAAGCGGTGAGGGGCGAAGAGCGAGAAATCATAAATCATAAAAAGAAACGTGGATGAGGAAGATTTAGGGAGATTTTGGTTGAAACATAAAATCATGCAGGGAAAATGCTCTATCGTTTTGCATCCGGCTTAATAGCTGGCTGAGGATTGAAACGAGTGTAATGTCAACCAAACGTAATTGGAAGAAATCTTGTGCCCGGCTCAATAGCCGAATGAGGATCGAAACAATATAGATAAAAACAAGCAACAGCTGAAAGGTTGAACGACGATGGAATCCAACGAAAAATCCGTAAATATGAAAACCCCAGCCGTACAAGCTGGGGTCCATTTTTTTGTCGAACGAAGCAGGATTTTCGCTGCTGCTTGTCAAATGAAAATCAATCAAGGAAACTGTTGCTTCACCTTCTCCACATCTTCTTTAAACTTCTCATGTGTTTTCGCCAGCACTTCTTCGAAGACGCCGTCGAGCCGCTGTTCGAGGACGGCGATTCCTTCCCCGGTGATTCCGCCTTTGACGCACACTTTTTCCTGCAGCGTCGGGAGCGTGTACAAGTTTTGCTTCAACAATTCCGCGAAGCCGATGATCATGTCGGTCGCCAGCATCGTCGCCTGTTCTTTCGTGATGGCGGTTTTGGCCGCTGCGGCGTCGATGAAGCGTTGCAGCAAATAGCTGAAAAACGCCGGACCGCAGCTGGAGATGTCGGAAGCGACGCGGGTGATGGCCTCATCGATATACACCGGCGAGGCGATGCGCCGGAGAAGATCATCGATCGTTTGCCGGCAGTCGGCCGAACAGCGTGATCCGATTGTGATGAGTATGCTGCCGGAGAGCGCGCGGTTTGTGATGCTCGGAATGGCGCGCACGACTTGGCAAGGGACGGCTGCTTCAAGCTGTTCGACGCTGATCGGGCTTGTGATCGACACAAGGCAATGCTCCCTTGTCCAGTGCGGGGCCAGCTGCTGCAACAATGGGTGGATGTCGAGCGGTTTGACGCATAAAAAAACGAGACTGGATTGTTTGACGACTTCAGCCGCATCGGCAACCACTGCCATGCCGGGATGCGCGCGTTGTATCGCGAACGCTTTCGCAAGCGTACGGTTCGTGATGACGAGCTGATCCGCTTTCACGGCGCCGGAGTCGAGGAACGCTTCGATTAAGATGGTGCCCATATTCCCCGTGCCGATGACGCCGATGTTCATGTGTTGTCCCCCCTCCCGGTTTTGGTTCACCGGAACTCTCTTTTTTGATATGTATGAGAAAAAGGCTCGGTTTATGACTTGAGATGGAAAGGATGGGATCGTATGTGGGAGCATGTGCAGGAGCTTGGCAAACGGTATGGAAAAGTAGGGATGTTCTTGTTGTTTGCCGCGGCGGCGGGGTTATGGGTGTTTCATCATCCGACGGATGAAAAGGGGCAAGTCGTTTTGCCGGCGGCGGCTGAAACGGATGCCGCCCGGACGGAAGAAAAAAAGAACGAGGCGTCAAAAAGCGCTGTGGTGGATGTGAAAGGGGCGGTCGCGAACCCCGGAGTGTATGAGGTGGCGGCGGACGCTCGCGTTCGCGATGTCATCGTCCTAGCCGGCGGATTAGCGGATGAGGCGGATGAAACGAAAGTCAATTTGGCAGCAAAAGTGCACGATGAAATGATGATTTACGTGCCGGCAAAAGACGAGGCCGCACCAGCGTCAGATGCCGTCGGCAAGTCTCCAAGCGATGGAGCTCGGGACGGGCCGCAAGTGGCGGTCAATACGGCGACGGAAGAGGAGTTGATGCAGCTTCCCGGCATCGGACCGGCGAAGGCAAAAGCGATCATCGCCTATCGTGAAGAACACGGGCCGTTTCGGCGGGTGGAGGATTTGTTGAATGTGACTGGAATTGGTGAAAAAACGCTGGAGAAATTGAAGCCGTATTTGCTTGTTCCGTAAGCGAGGCGGGGGAGGGCAATGCTTCTTAATTTATGGCGGATCAAGGCTGCTGTGGACGTTTTTCGGCGTTGACGGGGGCAAGAGGCAGTGGGTAGACTAAAAGCATGGACACGAGCGGAGGGATGGAAAATGGAACGCATCACATGGGATCAATACTTTATGGCGCAAAGCCATTTGCTTGCGCTGCGCAGCACGTGCACGAGGCTCGCCGTCGGAGCGACGATCGTGCGCGATAAGCGCATCATCGCCGGCGGGTACAACGGCTCGATCGCCGGGGGCGCCCATTGCACCGATGAAGGGTGCTACGTTATTGACGGCCATTGTGTACGGACGATCCATGCGGAAATGAATGCCATTTTGCAATGCGCCAAGTTCGGCGTCCCGACCGAGGGGGCCGAGATGTATGTCACCCATTTTCCGTGCTTGCATTGTTGCAAGGCGATCATTCAAAGCGGCATTCGCGCTGTCTATTACGCCCAAGACTACAAAAACCACCCGTACGCCTTGGAGCTGTTTGCTCAAGCTGGCGTCCGGCTTGTGCAAGTGCCGCTGAAAACGGATGTGTTCGCCTTGCTTTCCGGCGGCGGAGGGGGAGCATGAAAGGACAAGCCGTCTATCCCGCCGCGGCGGCGCTCTTTGCCGTGGCGGCGGCCTCGCCGTCCAAAACCACATGTCTTCTCCTTATCATTTATCTCCTTCTTCTTTTCATCCGCCGGCCGCACTGTTTCCTTCCTGCTCTCGTTGCAGCTCTCTTCTTTTTTGTCTATTTTCTCATCGTTGACCATCATAACAAAACTTCCCTTTCCGGCGGCCGTCATTCGCTTTCCGTTCGTTTTTCCGCCGCGCCGGCGATCGACGGCGATCGATTGCAGGCGGCGGTGCAAGCTGGCAAGGAGCGGGTGCAGCTTCGTTACATCATTCGGACGGCTGCGGAAAAAGAAGCGCTGCGTGCGCGTCTTATGCCCGGGGTCGTGTGCCGGCTGAGCGGAATGCTCGAGCGCCCTATGCCAGCCAGCAATCCGTATGCATTTGATTACCGCCGTTATTTGCGCCGCCATCGTATCCATTGGATCTTTCTCCCTGAGGCGATCGATCTCTCTGCTTGCATGCGCGTCCGTCCCACTATCATCGAACGGCTTGAGGCGATTCGTGAGGCTGGCGTCCGCCGCATTGAAGCCCAGTTTCCGCCGGAAGCGGCTGGCATCGCCGCTGCACTGATTTATGGGGAGCAGCGCACCCTTGATGAGTCGGTCCTTGAAGGGTATCAGCAGCTCGGTCTCATCCATCTGCTAGCCATTTCAGGAGGGCATGTCACGCTGCTGATTGGCGCTGGTTTTGCCGGTGCGATTCGCTTCGTGACGAGGGAAGCCGTGCTGGCAGGGCTGTTGGCGTTTTTGCCTGTGTACGCCGTTCTCGCTGGCGCTTCGCCGTCGGTGCTGCGCGCTTGTGCGACTGGGATGATGGTGTTGGCCGTTCAGTGGAAAAAAGGAAGGATCCATCCGCTGGATGCGTTGAGTTGGACAACGCTTGCCTTGCTCGTCTTTGATCCCTATATGGTTTGGGATGTCGGTTTTCAGCTGTCGTTTCTTGTCACGTTTGCTCTTCTTGCCCATGTGTCGGTGCTCGCCTCTGCTCGTTCGATGCTCCAAAACTTGCTTCAGACCGCGCTCGCCGCTCAGCTTGCCGCACTGCCGATTTTGCTTTACCATTTTTATGAAATTTCTGTTTGGAGCATAGGGCTGAATGTCTTCTTCGTCCCTTGGTATTCATTTGTCATTTTGCCCATTGCTTTTCTATCCGCAGTTTTTTCCTTTTCTCCGCTCATTTGGCTGTTTAGCCGCCTCATTGAGCTGACGGACGCGGTTGTCCGTTTTTTCTCGGTCGATTACTCGTTTATGCTTGTGCTCGGGCGTCCGGGGCCGTGGTGCTTAGCTGGCTATCTGACGGCCATCGCGGCGGCGTTTTTGGATTGGGAGCGCGGCCGCCTGATCCGCGGATTGACAGCGGTGGCGGCGGCGACGGCGCTTCAGCTGGCCGCCCCGTATGTGGATCCGAAAGGGGAAGTGACGGTATTGGATGTTGGGCAAGGGGACTGTATTTATATTGAGCTCCCTTATCGAAAAGCAGTCTATCTCATTGATACCAGCGGGACGCCGGAATGGGTGCGCGAACCGTGGCGCAAGCGGTCTCGGCCGTTTGCCGTCGGCCGCGACGTTGTCGTGCCGTTTTTAAAAGCCCAAGGGGTGAGGACGCTTGATCAACTGATTTTGACGCACGATGATGCCGACCATATCGGGGCTGCTCCCGAGGTGATGGGAGCCGTGCGCGTCAAGAAGATTGTCACAAGCCCAGGAGCGCTGCCGGCCGTCAAGGCGATGGCGCGCCCGTTTTCTGTGCCGGTGGCCGCCAGCGTGCGGGGGGATCGGTGGAAGGTGGGGGATGCCGCGTTTTCCGTATTGCACCCGGAGGCGGGAAACAATGAGGATAATAACGGCTCGCTTGTATTGCTCGCCCGCCTCGGCCGCTTGACATGGCTGTTTGCTGCGGATATCGAGGAAGAGGCGGAACAGGCGCTCATCCGCGCTTATCCAGAGCTGCGCGCCGATGTATTGAAAGTCGCCCACCACGGCAGCAAAACGTCGACAACAGAGCCGTTTTTGCGGACGATCAAGCCGCGAGCGGCCATCATTTCCGTCGGCCGCTACAATCGCTACGGGCATCCGTCCCCCGAGGTGCTTATGCGGCTTCGGCAACAACGGGCGATCATTTGGCGGACGGATGAAAACGGGGCCATTCGCTATGTGTATGACGAAAACGGTGGAACCTTTCAGGTGATGAAACCATAAGATGTAGTGCACAAAAAAGCGGAACGTTTCAGCAGAAACAAAAAAATAAGGATTGCTTATGTAAGCAATCCTTATCGACCGAAAAATTCGATCAACGTTGCGATGATGAACATGGTAGCGAAAAAGCCGAACGACACGATGAATCCGACGGCGGAATCGACGGCGTCATTTCGTTGGCTTTGCACTTCCTTTTCAAATACGTTCATCGTTTTCCCCCTCCTCGTTCAATCATTTTTAGTATAGACGAAAACGCGTGAAAAATCTACCGCCGCTCGCTTCTTTTCCTTCCTTGACAACAGTTGACACAAATACTTTCAAACAGCCGGGAAAACATAAAAATAATCCGCTGGCCAATAAGGTCCTAGGACTTATAGGCTGGCGTTTATATAAAGGGGAACCGGTTTTTTCGGCAGCCGGTTCCCTTGTAAAATGACGAAAAACGGTGTATCTTTTCTAGCAGAGACGTTTGCTAGGGAATGGAGACGGGAACATGCTGGAACGCGTATGGGGAAACATTGAAAAACGGCGTTTTTCTCTTCTTTATTTATTATACGGCAATGAGCCGTTTTTATTAACGGAAACGTATGAGCGATTGGTGAACGCAGCGCTTGGCCCCGAGGAGCGCGAGTGGAACTTGGCTGTGTACGACTGCGAGGAAACGCCGGTCGAGGCGGCGCTTGAGGAGGCCGAGACGGTGCCGTTTTTCGGCGAGCGGCGTGTCATCCTCATCAAGCATCCATATTTTTTTACGTCTGAAAAAGAGAAGGAGATCGAACATGATTTGGCGAAGCTGGAGGCGTACTTGAAGGCGCCGTCGCCGTTTTCGATCGTCGTCTTTTTCGCGCCGTACGAGAAGCTTGATGAGCGAAAAAAAATTACGAAGCTCGCCAAAGAGCAAAGCGAAGTCGTCATCGCCGCCCCGCTCGCCGAAGCGGAGCTGCGCGCCTGGGTGCGGCGCCGCATCGAGAGCCAAGGGGCACAAGCAAGCGACGAGGCGATTGATGTCCTGTTGCGGCGGGCCGGGACGCAGCTTTCCGCCTTGGCGAATGAAATCGATAAATTGGCCCTGTTTGCCGGATCGGGCGGAACCATCGAGGCGGCGGCGGTTGAACGGCTTGTCGCCCGCACGCCGGAAGAAAACGTATTTGTGCTTGTCGAGCAAGTGGCGAAGCGCGACATTCCAGCGGCGTTGCAGACGTTTTATGATCTGCTTGAAAACAATGAAGAGCCGATCAAAATTTTGGCGCTGCTCGCCGCCCATTTCCGCTTGCTTTCGCAAGTGAAATGGCTTGCCTCCTTAGGCTACGGGCAGGCGCAAATTGCTGCGGCGCTCAAGGTGCACCCGTTCCGCGTCAAGCTCGCTCTTGCTCAAGCGGCCCGCTTCGCTGACGGAGAGCTTGCTGAGGCGATCAACGAGCTCGCTGACGCCGATTACGAGGTGAAAAGCGGAGCGGTCGATCGCCGGTTGGCCGTTGAGCTGCTTCTGATGCGGTGGGGCACCCGCCCGGCGCAAGCGGGGCGTCACGGCCGGCGGTGAAGCGATCGCCCGGCCGTTTGCCGTGAACATAAAGAAAAACAAAAAAACGACCTGGCGCCAGGTCGTTTTTGATTAGGAAGCTTGGATGCTGTTCAATTTTTTCGCTAAGCGCGATTTTTGCCGGCTGGCGGCGTTTTTATGGATAAGGCCTTTGCTTGCAGCTTTGTCTAATTTTTTCGACGCAATAATGAATGCCTCGCGCGCTTTTTCCACGTCTTTCAATTCAACAAGCGCTTCAAATTTTTTGATCGCCGTACGCATGGCCGATTTCATCGAGGCGTTGTGAGCCCGGCGCTTTTCGCTCGTTTTCGCGCGTTTGATCGCTGATTTGATGTTAGCCACGTTCGTTCACCTCCGTTACCATTCCTACTTTCTGTTGTGAACAACAGGAAGAACAAGTGTTATTCTATCAAACGTGTTTGGATTATGCAAGAGTGTTCAAGCGAAAATCCTTTACGAAACATGAATGACCGGGCCTGATTGCGGCGACAATAAAAGAAAACGGCAGAAATGGGGAGGAACGACATGGAACAGCCGCTCGATTTACGCCAGTACTCGGTGCGCACGGATTTAGCGATCGAAGCGCATGAGATCGCACTCGAGGAGCGCTTGCAGCAAAAACAAGAAAGCGCCGCGCCGATTGAGGGGGTCATCATTCATGACGAGGAGATCAACGGTGTCAAGCTGTCGCATGTGCATGTCACGGAACAAGGAGCGGCCTCGATCGGCAAGAAGCCGGGCCACTACGTGACGATTGAAGCGCAAGGCATCCGCGAACAAAATACCGAGTTGCAGCAAAACGTGCAGCGCATCTTCTCCGACCAGCTCAGCGCCTTTTTCAAGCGGCTCCGCATCCCCGATCAAGCGAGCTGCTTGATTGTCGGGCTCGGCAACCAAAACGTCACTCCGGACGCGCTCGGGCCGCTGACGGTGGAAAACGTGCTTGTCACCCGTCATTTGTTCCAGCTGCAGCCGGAAAGCGTCGAGGAAGGCTTCCGGCCGGTGAGCGCTCTTGCTCCGGGGGTGATGGGGACGACCGGGATTGAAACGAGCGACATTATCGACGGCGTCGTCCGGAAAACAAATCCGGATTTTGTCATTGTGATTGACGCCTTGGCAGCTCGCTCGATCGAACGGGTCAACGCGACGATTCAAATTTCTGACACCGGCATCCATCCTGGCTCCGGGGTCGGCAACAAGCGGAAAGAGTTAAGCTATGAAACGCTTGGCATTCCGGTCATTTCGATCGGCGTTCCGACGGTTGTCGATGCGGTCTCCATCACGAGCGACACGATCGATTTCATTTTGAAGCATTTCGGCCGCGAAATGCGCGAAGGGAAACGGCCGTCAAGCGCGCTCGCTCCGGCGGGCTGGACGTTTGGGCGCAAACGAAAATTGACGGAACAAGACATGCCGTCGCCGCAAGAACGGTCGACGTTTCTTGGCATGGTCGGCACGCTTGGCGATGAAGAAAAGCGGCGCCTCATCTATGAAGTGCTCGCGCCGCTTGGGCATAATTTGATGGTGACCCCAAAAGAGATCGATTCGTTTATCGGCGATATGGCCAACTTATTAGCCAGCGGCTTGAATGCGGCACTGCATCGGCAAGTCGACCAAGGCAATGTCGGCTCCTACACTCATTAGACAAAAAACAGTTCTATCTTTTCCCGCTTGGCCATACGTTAAACTAAGGAGACAAGCCGGGAAAGGGTGGGAATATGAAACGATGGCGCTCCTCAAACGTCATGATCGCGATTCCAGGAGCCAGCATAAAGAAACTGTTGATGCTCATCATCCTTGGCTGCATGATGATGTTTATGCTTGTCGGAGCGCTCACATCGCTGCGGCCGGAATACCGTCCGTCGTCATCATCGCTGAACGATATGGCGGCCCATTTTCCGGAAGAGACGTTCATTCGTCTGTTCGCCTTGGAAAATCGATATTTTGCGCAGCTGCTGCCGAAAGATCGGCGGCAGACGAATTACTCATCGCTATTGTTCCGCCTGGCGACGAGCATCAATCCCGATGACCCGCGCAGCCTGCTTGGCAGCGAGCTGCCGGGCTTTGCCCTTTATGACAGCAAAATTCTCATCGCTGGTGAAGGAACGGATTATACGAACATGCCATACGAATCAGCGCCGCCGCTTGAGGCGATGCTTGCGGAACGGCAAGCCTCGGTCGATGAACTCGAACAAGCAAACAAGAACGAAGATGAAAAACCGGTTCCCCCGCCATCGCAGACGACCGGAGGGAAAAAAGTGGTCTACATTTACAATACCCATACGCATGAGTCGTTTTTGCCGGCGCTCAAAGGGGTCACTGACCCGGATTTGGCGTTTCACCCGACGGTCAACATCACAAAAGTGGGGGAAAAGTTAGCGGAAGAACTGGAAAAGCGCGGCATCGGGGCTGAAGTGAGCAAAATCGACATTGTCAGCGAATTGTTAAAGAAAGGGATGAAATACTCCCAATCGTATGATATGTCCCGCCAAACAGTGGTCGCAGCAATGAAGCAAAATCGTGACTTGCACTACTTCATCGATATCCATCGCGATTCGCGGCGGCGGAAATATACGACGGCTACGATCAACGGCGTTGATTATGCGCGTGTCGCATTCATTATTGGCGGAGAAAACGCGACATACGAGAAAAACTTGCAGCTGGCTACCGCGTTGCATCAGTTGCTGCAAAAGAAATATCCAGGGTTGAGCCGCGGGGTGATCGAGAAAAAAGGAGCCGGGACGAACGGCAAGTTTAATCAAGATTTATCGGAAAACGCGATTTTAATTGAAGTCGGCGGTGTTGACAATACGTTTACTGAGTTGTTTCGTTCCGTGTCGGCGTTGGCCGATGTGTTCAGCGACTATTATTGGCAGGCGGAAAAAGTCGAAGCGCCGGCTCCGGCGGAGAAAAAGTAAAGGAGCGTCACTATGGCACGATGGTTCATCCGCTTTACTCTAGCGATCTTTCTTCTTTTTTTCGGCGTGTTGTTTGGCATGCAAGAGGCGCATCGCGGCATGGAACGGATGCGCGGTTATGCCGATCCGTCGTTTCCATCCGTCATCGATATGAAAAAAAGGGAAAATGGTGAGGTGGAAGCGGCGGTGTTTGGCCGGCCGGTCGTTGCTGGAGATTTAGGAGAAAAGCAAGAAACGATTCGCGAGCTGAAAACGTTCAACTTGTTCTCTAGGCTCGGCCAACTTTTTGCCGATGCCGTCACCGCGCTCATGGAAATGCTGTTTTCGCTCGTCGGCCGGGTGTTGGACTAGCCCGTTCATGTGCGGACGAAACAGGAACGTGCCGTCACAATGGCGGCTTTTTCTTTTGGACGCCGTCCGCCGGCTGGAGCACAAAGTGCTGCGCTTTCCATATTGTCGATTGTTTTCTTGGCGCGGCTCTGGCCGTTTCGCGTCTTTCCGGAAAGCCCGAACGGCGGCTTGGCTTTTCGGTGTGAGTAAAATATTTGTGGGTGACATTCCGAAATGATCCCCGACGAGGGTTGCGAACTTTTGTTCGCGACGCTCGTCGGGGCCACCAAGCGAAGCGCGGTAGAAAAAAGCAAATGTCATGCAAAAAGGACTCTCTCCCTGCTATGATGGTGATTGTCAACATCAACCGAAAACAGGAGGGAGAGAGTCCATGAAACATCTTACCACAGAATGGCCTTTATTAAAAGAGCTGGAGGAACAATTAGTCAGAACTCTTCAAAAGGTGTTCGCTGTCTTGTTGGCGGCCCTTTTGGAGGAGATTGATCAACAACTGGCGGAAGCGCGGGACAAGCGCCGGTATCAGCTGAAAGACAAACGGCCGACTACGATCCAAACGCTGTTTGGAGAAGTGACGTTTCGACGGAACTACTACTATGACCGGCAAACGGGGAAGTATACCTTCTTGCTGGATGCCGAATTAGGCTTTGATGGAGCGCAGTCGATCAGCCCTTGCCTCGAGGAAACGGCGGTCGAGTTGGCCGTAGAGTGCTCTTCCTACCGCAAAGCGGCTCGCACACTCGAGTCGATCGTGGGGTATGCGGTCATGAGCCACGAGGCGATTCGCCAACTGGTGCTGGAGGCCTCTGTCTCGCTGCACCACCCTGTTTCCAAACGGCACGGCCGAGTGCTGTTTGTGGAGGCGGATGGGCTGTTCATTTCCCGCCAGGGGAAAGGGAAACGGGCGAAAGAAGAGAAAATCCTGGCGATTCACGAGGGATGGAAACGAAACGGTTCGCAGCTCGAGCTCGTGAACCGGCGCCACTACCTCCATGAAGGGGAGGGAGACGTGTGGGAACGGTTCGAAGAGTGGCTGATGAACGAATATGCCTATGATCCGTGCCGGGACCTGTTGATCATCAACGGCGACGCGGCGTCGTGGATCACGGCCTGCCGGGAGTATTTTGGGAAGCGGGCGTGCTTTCAGCTGGATCGATTTCATGTGGCGCGGGAGCTGCGTCAGTGTCTGTCCGGCCATCCGCGTTGGCGGGAGGTGCGGAAGAAGCTGGCGAAACAAGACGAAGAGGGGCTTCTCGTGGAGCTGAACAGCGCGGTCGGCACGTTGGAGGACGCTGGCGAAACAAGACGAAGAGGGGCTTCTCGTGGAGCTGAACAGCGCGGTCGGCACGTTGGAGGACGAAGCGAAAGAGAAGCAGATGGCTGCCATGATCCGCCGGATCGAGTCGATGCCGGGATGCATCCGGGACTATCGGGAGTGGCTGTCGGAGCAAGGGGTGGAGACGACCGGCATGCGTCCGAGGGGCCACGCCGAGAGCGTGATGAGCCGGTTTGCGCATCGGGTGAAATCCCGCCGCAGCTGGAAAGACCAAGGGCTTCGGGCGTTTCTGAGGGCGATGGCGGCCCGAATCGACGGGATCGGGTGGAGAAAGGGACGGTGGGAGGAGCAAGATCCCCAGTCGGCCGTCTCGGCCTCAACAAAGTCCAAGCGGATCGAACAGGCCAAACGGAAGGCAGGACGGTTGTGGGCGGATGTGATGCGACAAAACATCCCGTATCTTCAGCAGTCATCCGGGACGCCGATCCATCAAGCGTTGTCGGCGCTCCGGGATGGTGGTTGGGTGTAAAAAAATGGAATATCGTATCATCGCCTCAAGATGAGGGATGAGAGTCCGAAAGCGCTTACGATATTAATTCCTGAAAATGGTTCGCTAACTAGTGATTGACAACGCCCGTAGTGAACCGAAAAAATGTTCTCCACAAAGTCTTGACTGACTCGGCTTTTCGTTCATCATTGAATCTTCTTCGCGCTGTTGCTATAATCAAAGCTAGTGTAGTTTTGCGAAGAAGCAGGAGTGAGAGACGATGAACCGGGAAGAACGGTTGAAACGGCAGGAACGGATCCGCAATTTTTCGATTATTGCTCACATTGACCACGGAAAATCGACGCTGGCGGACCGCATTTTGGAAAAGACGGGGGCGCTGTCGGAGCGTGAATTGCGCGAGCAGACGCTCGATACGATGGAGCTTGAGCGCGAGCGCGGCATCACGATTAAATTGAATGCGGTTCAGTTGACATATAAAGCGAAAAATGGCGAAGAGTATATTTTCCATTTGATCGACACGCCGGGCCACGTCGACTTTACGTACGAAGTGTCGCGCAGCTTGGCCGCTTGCGAAGGGGCGATTTTGGTCGTCGATGCGGCGCAAGGCATTGAAGCGCAGACGCTCGCCAACGTGTATTTGGCGATCGACAACAATTTAGAAATTTTGCCGGTCATTAACAAAATCGATTTGCCAAGCGCTGAACCGGAGCGGGTGCGTCAAGAAATTGAGGATGTCATCGGTTTGGACGCCTCTGACGCGGTGCTTGCTTCGGCCAAAGTCGGCATCGGCATCGAAGAAATTTTGGAAAAAATCGTCGAAAAAATTCCGGCTCCCTCGGGTGATCCGGATGCGCCGCTGAAGGCGCTCATTTTTGATTCCCTTTATGACCCGTACCGCGGCGTCGTCGCCTATGTCCGCGTCGTCGACGGAACGGTGAAGCCAGGGCAGCGCATTAAAATGATGTCGACCGGCAAGGAGTTTGAAGTGACGGAAGTCGGCGTGTTCACGCCGAAGCAAAAAGTCGTCGACGAATTGACGGTCGGTGATGTCGGCTATTTGACCGCCTCGATTAAAAACGTGAAAGATACGCGCGTCGGCGATACGATCACCGATGCCGAACGGCCGGCAGCTGAACCGCTCCCGGGCTATCGGAAGCTCAATCCGATGGTGTTTTGCGGGATGTATCCGATCGATACGGCGCGCTACAACGATTTGCGCGAGGCGCTCGAGAAGCTGCAATTGAACGATGCGGCGCTCCACTTTGAGCCGGAAACGTCGCAGGCGCTTGGGTTCGGCTTCCGCTGTGGATTTCTCGGCTTGCTTCATATGGAAATCATCCAAGAGCGGCTCGAGCGCGAATTTCATATCGATTTGATCACGACCGCGCCGAGCGTCGTTTACAAGGTGCATTTGACCGACGGAACGGAAGTTGACGTCGACAACCCGACGAACATGCCCGACCCGCAAAAAATCGACCGCATTGAAGAACCGTATGTGAAAGCGACGATCATGGTGCCAAACGACTATGTCGGTCCGGTGATGGAGCTGTGTCAAGGAAAGCGCGGCACGTTTGTCGATATGCAATATTTGGATGAAAAGCGCGTCATGCTCATTTACGATATTCCGCTCTCCGAGATCGTCTACGACTTTTTCGACGCTTTAAAGTCGAACACAAAAGGGTACGCGTCATTCGACTACGAATTGATCGGCTACCGGCCGTCCAATCTCGTCAAGATGGATATTTTGCTAAACGGCGAAAAAATCGATGCCTTATCGTTTATCGTTCACCGCGACTCTGCGTACGAGCGCGGCAAAGCGATCGTTGAAAAGCTGAAAGATTTGATTCCACGCCAGCAATTTGAAGTGCCGGTGCAGGCGGCGATCGGCAACAAGGTCATCGCCCGTTCGACAATCAAAGCGTTGCGCAAAAACGTGCTCGCAAAATGTTACGGCGGCGACGTGTCGCGGAAGCGGAAGCTGCTTGAGAAGCAAAAAGAAGGAAAGAAGCGGATGAAACAAATCGGGTCGGTCGAAGTGCCGCAAGAAGCGTTTATGGCCGTCTTGAAAATCGACGACCAGAAAAAATAACGAGCAAGGCTGTCTCCGTTGGGGATAGCCTTGTTTGTTTCCTGCGGCGCCGCCGGCTGAAAGGAGCATTCCCGTTAG